>NZ_JBHJUK010000002.1:0-17237 GCF_042266225.1 Kitasatospora sp. NPDC056181 | reverse complement strand
GGCGCGGGTCCTGACCGCCTCTCTTTGCGGCCCGGCACCGCGGAGGGGGCGCGCCCACTCCCGTCCGCGCCCCCTCCTCGTTGTCGCTCCCTTGTCACCGAGATTGTCGTTCCCCTGCCATCGGGCCCGGTGGCAGGGCTGCCCTCAAGCCCGGTGGCCCGGTCGCTCAGCCGCAGGATCCGGCCGGGCCGGGCTCCTGCGGGCCCCCCGCGTGCCGGGCGCCGGGGATGTGCGGCAGCCGGGCGGCCGAGACCACGCCCTCCAGGTAGCCGCGGGCCCGCTCCGTCCGCGGGTAGGCCTCCAGCAGCGCCCAGAACGACGGGCCGTGGTCCGGCACCAGCAGGTGGGCCAGCTCGTGCAGCAGCACGTAGTCGACGACGTACTCCGGCATCCCCTGGAGGCGGTGCGAGAGCCGGATCGTCCGTTCGCTGGGGGTGCAGGAGCCCCAGCGCGAGTTCTGGTTGGTGACCCAGCGGACCTGGGCGGGCCGGGCCCGGTTGCCGAGATAGGCGGCGGACAGCTCGCGCGCCCGGGCCGCCAGCGCGTCGTCGCCGAGCACCCGCCGGCTCTCCTGGGCGGCCAGCTTCTCCAGCATCTGGGCGACCCAGCGCTGCTCCTCCGCGTGCGACATCCGGGCCGGGATCAGCACGATCGTGCGGTCGCCCTCGCGGTAGGCCGAGACGGTGCGGCTGCGACGGGCGCTGCGACGGACCTCCACGCGGGAGCGGTCGGGGAGCGACTTCTCGACATGACCCTCGGCGTGGCCCTCCGCGTGCGGCGGGGGCTTCGGCGGTTCGGCGGAGGCCGGCCGCTGATCAGGGCGCCCGCGCGTGCTCGGCGCCGCGACCTGCGACCCGGACGCTGCACGGGCACGCCGACGCGACGCCGGGGGATGGGAGTCCCGTTCGGCTGCCATGGCACACGACGTTACCCGGTAGCACTGACAGAAGTCCGCTGCCGTGGCCGAAATCTTTCGTGGAGTGATCGGGAACGAAAGGCCGACAAGAGGTGTCCGGAATACGACCCCGGGCCGGACTCCGGGTTATCCACAGGGCGTGCGAACAGATCTTCTGATCATGAGGCCGTGCCTGTGGACAACGCAACGCACGACGTCGGGGTGATCGGGCATGCTGCCGTCAGCCGTCCGGAAACCATCGGAAGGAAATCCGCCGTGCGCCTGCTGCTGAAGCCCGCCCTCTCCCGCGGCTGGCGGGACTCCGAGACCCTGCAGTTCGGTACCGTCCAGCGCTACGCCGGTGTGCTCGAACAGGTGGACCGGCCACTGCGCGACTTCCTCGGACTGATCGACGGAACGCGCGACCGACCCGCCCTGCTGGCCGCCGGCGAGCGGGCCGGCCTCGGACGCGAGCCCACCGAGGAGCTGCTCGACACGCTGGAACGGACCGGGCTGCTCGACGACGCCGACGCCGCCGGCGCCGCGCTCGCCCGCTTTCCGCAGCCGCACCGCGAGCTGCTCGGGCCCGACCTCGCCTCGCTCTCCCTGGTCCACTCCGGTCCGGGCGCCGGGCCCGCCGTCCTGGCCCGGCGGGCCGGCCAACGCGTGGAGGTCCGCGGCGCCGGCCGGGTGGGGGCCGCGATCGCCGCCGTCCTCTCCGCGGGTGGCACGGGCACGGTCACGGTGACCGACAGCGGCCGGGTCGGCCCGGCGGACTGCTCCCCCGCCGGACTGCCGCCCTCCGACCTCGGACGGCTGCGCGCCACCGCCGCCCGCGAGGCCGTCCAACGGGCGTCCGGACGGCGCCCCGGGCCCGACGCACGCCGCGGCCAGGACCGGAGGCCGCCCGACCTGGTGGTACTGGCGCCCCGGGACGGCAGCGGCGCCTTCGCCGGCGGCACGCAGGCGGCCAGGGAACTGCTGCGCGCCGGGACGCCCCACCTGTACGTCGGGGTGGTCGAGGAGATCGGGGTGGTCGGGCCGCTGGTGACGCCCGGGGTCTCGGCGTGCGGCCACTGCCTGGTACTCACGCGGGAGGACGAGGACGCCGGCTGGCCCCGGCTGCTCGCCCAGATCGCCGACGAGGGCCCCGGCCGGGCCCGCACCCCGGCCTGCGACACCGCCCTGGCCACGGCGGTCGCCGGCCTCGCCGCCCTCCACGTCCAGCTCCACCTCGACGGCGTCCGGCCGCCCAGCGCGGACGGCTGGTGCGAGCTCTCGGCCACGGACGGCATGTCGCGGCGGCTGAGGCTGCGGGGCCACCCGGACTGCGGGTGCCTGTGGCAGCCGATGCCACCGGCGTGAGGGGAGGTCGGCCACCGGCCGGCCGGGGCCGGGCCGTAGCGCCGACCGGTCGATGCGCTGCTCGCGCAGGGCTCTGCGCAGGCTGCGGCCCGCTCGGACGCCGCGCTGCCGAGGCCGGGCTGCGCGGCGCGAGGGCCGGGCCTGCGCGGCGCGAGGGCCGGGCCTGCGCGGCGCAGCGCGAGAGCCGGGCCTGCGGCAGCGCGAGGGTCTGGTCGTCGCGCGGGCCAGCCCTGACAAGGCGCTGCCCACGCCTGCCGTGAGGCAGGCGTGGGCAGCCGAGAAGGCGTCCTGAGCAACTCTCAGGTGGTGGAGGCGGGGTGGGGGGCGGGGGGGGTGGGGGCCCCGGAACACCGGGCAAGTGGCGGACCTCGGCACCCTCGGCACCGAGGCCCGCCGGCGACACGGCCGGCCCCCTGCCCTGCCCCGCCCCTCCCCCACCCCGGCCCCCGGCCGGGCCTTCCGCCCCGTCCGGTTACGCCGCCGCCGGCCGGTAGGTGCAGATGTTGACGCCGGTCTTGCTGGTGACGGTGGAGACCAGCTCGAACGTGCGCAGGACGCCGTCCGCGGGGAAGATCGTCTTCCCGCCGCCGAGCACGACCGGCATGACCATGAGGCAGAGCTCGTCGACCAGGCCCTCGCTCAGCAGGGTGCGCGCGAGGGTGGGGCTTCCCATGACCGCCAGGTCCCCGCCCTCGGTCGCGCGCAGCTCGCGGATGCGGGCGACGGCCTCGTCGCCGGGGATGCGGGTGGTGTTGTTCCAGGCCAGCTCGGAGTCGGCGAGCGTTCCGGTCACCACGTACTTGCGGACGGTGTTCATGTGGTCGGCGAACGGGTCGCCGGCGCGCTCGGGCCACGCCGCCGCCATCGTCTGCCAGGTGCGGCGGCCGAAGAGCAGCGCCTCGGTCCTGCCCATGGCCTCGCCGATGGCGCCGCCCATCACCTCCGGGTCGAAGAACGGGTGCGTCCAGCCGCCGTGGGCGAAGCCGCCGTCGGTGTCCTCCTGGGGGCCGCCGGGCGCCTGGACGACGCCGTCGAGGCTGATGAACTCGTTGATCACGATGCGCATGGGGTGCTCGCTTCTCTTCCGCTTCGGGTTTACGGCAATAGAGACCGTCGCGCGGCCCGGAACTCATCGCTCCCGCCCAATCCATCTGGCGTGATCTGGATCACATGGCAGAGCGCCGGGCCGGCTCCCGCCCGGGGGAACGATCAGGGGACCAGCCCACACCGGACGGGGAGGCCCACCGATGCCGGCCGAGGACGCCACCTCCGGCACCGACAGCGCCTCCGAAACGGACGCCACCTCCTGCACCGACACCGCCCCCGAAACCGACGCCGTCCCCGAGATCGACGCCGTGCTCGTCCGGCGGCTGCTGGCGGCGCAGTTCCCCTCGTGGGCGGACCTGCCGCTGCGACTGCTGGAACGGGCCGGTTCGGACCACGTGATCCACCGGCTCGGCGCGACCATGGCGGTGCGCCTGCCGCGCGGGGACCGGGCCGCCGGCCCGGGTCCACGGGGACCTGCACACCGGCAACCTGCTGGCCGTCGACGGGCGGCTGTCGGCGGTCATCGACTTCGGCGGGCTGGGCGTCGGCGATCCGGCGTGCGACCTGGTGATCGCCTGGACGCTGCTGGACGCCGACGCCCGGGCCGTCTTCCGCAAGGAGCTGGGCGTGGACGACGCCACCTGGCTGCGCGGGCGGGGCTGGGCGCTGACCACCGGTCTGAACGCCCACGCCCACTACGCCGCGACCGACCCGCGGGTGGCCGCCGCCACCCGGCACCAGGTCACCGAGGCCCTGAACCGCGTCGTCCGATAACCGCCGGGGGTCGGAACCGGAGCCCGGCCGGGGCCGCGTGGCGGAGCCCGGCCGAGCGGGTCGGGAAATGCGGCCGGGACCGGGGTGACGAGCGGGCACAATGGCGTAGTGACGGTCGGCCCCCGACGGCGGGGTGCCGGGGGCGTGTGAAATGGAGACCCGGGTGAGCGATCTTCCGCGCAAGGCAGTGACCCGCACGGCGCGACTCGCCGCCCTGCCGCTGGGGATCGCGGGCCGGGCCACGCTCGGGCTGGGGAAGCGGATCGGCGGGCGGTCGGCCGACGTGGTGACGGCCGAGCTCCAGCAGGCCACCGCGGACCAGCTGTTCAAGGTCCTGGGCGAACTCAAGGGCGGGGCGATGAAGTTCGGGCAGGTGCTGTCCGTCTTCGAGGCCGCGCTGCCCGAGGAGGTCGCCGGCCCGTACCGCGCGGCGCTGACCAAGCTTCAGGACGCCGCGCCCCCGATGCCCGCCGCCAAGGTGCACACGGCGCTCGCCCAGCGGCTCGGCGAGGACTGGCGCGGGCTCTTCCTGGAGTTCGACGACCGGCCGGCCGCCGCCGCGTCGATCGGCCAGGTCCACCGGGCGGTGTGGCACGACGGGCGCGAGGTGGCGGTCAAGGTCCAGTACCCGGGTGCGGGCGACGCGCTGCTGGCGGACCTCTCGCAGCTGAGCCGGGTGGCCTGGCTGCTCGGCCCGCTCATCCCCGGCCTCGACATCAAGCCGCTGATCACCGAGCTGCGCGAGCGGGTCTCGGAGGAGCTGGACTACGAGCTGGAGGCCCAGGCCCAGCGCAGACACGCCGAGGAGTTCGCGGGCGATCCGGACATCGTGGTGCCCGGCGTGGTGGCGCAGGCCGACCAGGTGCTGGTCACCGAGTGGATGGACGGCACCCCGCTGGCCGAGGTGATCGCGGGCGGCACCCAGGAGGAGCGCGACCGGGCCGGGAAGCTGCTGGCCCGCTTCCTGTTCGCGGGCCCGTCCCGGACCGGCCTGCTGCACGCCGATCCGCACCCGGGCAACTTCCGGCTGCTGAAGGACGACGGGCCGGCGTCCGGCTGGCGGCTGGGCGTGCTGGACTTCGGCACCGTCGACCGGCTGCCGGGCGGGCTGCCCGCGCCGATCGGGGCCTCCCTGCGGATGGCGCTGGCCGGAGACGCGGCGGGCGTGCTGGAGATGCTGCGCGAGGAGGGCTTCGTCAAGCCCTCGATCGAGCTGGACCCGGACGCGGTGCTGGACTACCTGGTGCCGATCATCGAGCCGGCCGCCGTGGACACCTTCCACTTCACCCGGGCCTGGATGCGGGCACAGGCGGCCCGGATCGCCGATCCGCGCTCGCCCGCCTACAACCTGGGCAAGCAGCTCAACCTTCCCCCGGCGTACCTGCTGATCCACCGGGTCACCCTGAGCACCATCGGGGTGCTCTGCCAGCTGGGCGCGAAGGCGCCGTTCCGGGCGGAGATGCTGCGCTGGCTCCCGGAGTTCGCCGACCCGGCGGCACCGCGGGAGCGGCCCGCCGAGCAGGAGCAGCCCACGTCGCCGAAGGACCGCGCGGCGAGGACGACGACGAAGCCGACGGCGGGGAAGACCCCGGCGGTGACCGCCAGGAAGGCCGCGAAGAGCTGACGCGGAGCCGGCGAACAGCCGGCGAGGCTCGCCGCAACGACCGCCAACGGCCGCAGGCCGCTCCCCGGATCGGGGGGCGGCCTGCGGCACGACGGGGGTGAAGCGGTGGAGCGGGCGCTACATCAGCGCCACGGCGATGGCCTTGCGGGCCCGCAGCGAGGCCCGCTCGGCCTTCTGCTTGAGCCGCTGGGCCCTGGCGAGCCGGGAGACCAGCCGTTCGTGCTCGGCCTCCTGGAGGCGCTCTTGCATATGCGCCCGGGCCAGGGATTCGTGGAGGAGTTGCATTTCGAGGGTCCTGTTCTGGATCTGAAGTTCGTGGGTCTGCGCGGCGCGGACGGTCGGATCGATGGCGGCGGCGGTCATGTGGTGGTCCTGCTCGTGGTGCGACGAAGGGAAGTGGGCGGTGCGGGCTGCGTCGGCCCGGGCGGCGGCGGCTCGCACGGAGCGGCGGAGGGCGCTGTCCAGCGGGGGCTGCTCTCCCCGGCGGACGGCCTCGGCTCCGAGCGCGGAGTTCACGCTGCGACCTCGGTCTTGCGCGGACGGCCACGCGGCCGCTTGCGGGCCACGACGACGCCCTGGACGAAGAGCTCGCCACCCCAGACGCCCCACGGCTCACGCCGCTCCAGCGCGCCGGTCAGGCAGGCGTCCTTGACCGGGCAGGTGCCGCAGAGGGACTTCGCGTACTCGACGTCGGCGGGCGTCTCGGCGAAGAAGACCTCGGGGTCGAAGGCGCGGCACGGGATGGGGAGACCGAGCGCCTCGGCCTGGTCGATCGAGGTGATCTGCATCTGGGGAACCTCCGGGGGGTCGGCCTGGTCGGCCTTGGTGGTCTGGTCTGTCGGCGGTACGGACGGGATGGGCGGCGTGATGACCGTGGACACTGTGGGCGTCTTCTCTCGTCTTCTCAGTGGGTCCGGCTCAGCTGACTGGTGGGGCTGGGCCGGAGGCCCCGGGGGGCCTGGGTGGTCTTGCGTACCGGACAAAACAGAAGGGCCGCGGATCCCGGTGTGACGGGTTCCGCGGCCCTGGAGGTGCCGACCTGAGGCTGACTCAGGTTCGTTCTCTCCAGGGTTCAGGCCCGCGGAAGGCCCGCATCCGGATGGCCGTGGGAGCGCCCGTAAAGGCGGCCTTGGCCTGGTTAATCTGCTGCTCGTTCTGCTTCTGGGCGTTTCCGGCACCGATGACCTGCTCATAACCGCCATGCATGGGCGCGGCTACGGCTGCCTTCGGTGCCTGGGTCGGTCGCTCATCACGCAGGGAGCGCGACGTGCCGACCGACGCCCAGTCACGGGACAGACCGGTCTCGACAGAGGTGCCGTCGATACCGCCCTTGAGACCCGTGCCGCTGAGATCAGTGTGTCCAAGACCACTGACAGCGGAGACGAGGGAGGCGGGGACGACGGAGACACCGGTGGCGTCGAGACCCAGACCGGTTCCGCCCAGTCCGGCGAGAGCCCGCAGGTGGGCGGCACGCAGGGAGGCAGCGACGACGGTCTGGCCAGTCAGTTTGGTGATCATGATGGTTTCCACTGTCTTCGCCTCCTCTCGGCGTCTCGCAGAGCCTGGTTTCCCCGGCTCCGAACTGTTCGGATGTCTGTCTCGGTGATGCAGGTGAAGCGTGGTTCAGGTGAAGCGTGGTTCGGATGGAGCTGGTGGTGCGTTGCACGCTTCGGGCGTAGGAGAGCACGGCACAGGTGTCACCCCGTGCGATCGCGTCCCCTTGACCGCTCCGGCAGGCTATTGCGCTCCCGGTACGGCGCGCAAACTATTTTTCCGGCGAGTTCCCCGACGAGTTCCGAAGCGCCTCGAAGCGCCTGCTCCCACCGCCCCGGACCGGCTCAGGCCGGTTCGCCCGGCTCGCCGTCCTCGACGTCGACCGGATCCCCCTCGGGCTCCTCCCCCGCACACAACGAGAGCACGGCGGCCCCGTACTTGTCCAGCTTCATCGCACCGACCCCCGAGATCACCGCCAGCTCCTGCCGGGTCGCGGGGACGTCCTCGGCGATCGCCATCAGCGTCGCGTCGGTGAAGACGACGTAGGCCGGCGCACCCTGCTTCTTCGCCTGCCCGGCCCGCCACTCGCGCAGCCGCTCGTACAGTGCCTCGTCCATCGAGGACGGGCAGCTCTCGCAGCGGCGCAGCTTGCGCTCGACCGCCTCGGTGAGCACCCGCTCGCAGACCCGGCACTTGACCGGCCCGCGCACCCGGCGGCCGGCGGAGCGCTCGCCCGGCTCGACGCCGCCGCGCCCGCCCCGGCTCCCGGCGCGCGCTCCGGGCGCGCCGGATCCCGGGCGCAGCCCGTCCAGGAAGCGGGTGGGCTTGCGGCTGGCCCGGCCGCCCGGGGAGCGGGAGAGCGCCCAGGAGAGCGAGAGGTGCTTGCGGGCCCGGGTGACCCCGACGTACAGCAGCCGGCGCTCCTCCTCGACCTGTTCGTCGGTCTTGGCGTAGATGATCGGCATGGTGCCCTCGGTGAGGCCGACCAGGAAGACGGCGTCCCACTCCAGGCCCTTGGCGGCGTGCAGCGAGGCCAGCGTGACGCCCTCGACGGCGGGGGCGTGCTGCGCGGCGGCGCGGGCGTCCAGCTCGGCGACGTACGCGGCGAGGTCGGCACCCTCCCCGGCCGCGGTGCGGGTGCGCTCGAACTCCTCGGCGAGCCGGACCAGCGCGGCCAGCGACTCCCAGCGCTCGCGGACCGCCCCGGAACCGGCCGGGGGCTCGGGGGTGAAGCCGCGGGTGGCGAGCACCGCGCGGACCTGCGCGGCGAGGCCCGGGGCGCCGTCGGTGAGCGGGTCGGAGCCGGCCCGGGCGGCGCCGCGCAGCAGCACCCCGGCGTCGCGCACCTCGGGCCGCTCGAAGAACCGCTCGGCGCCCTTGAGCTGGTAGGAGACGCCGAGGTCGGCGAGGGCCTGCTCGTAGACCTCGGACTGGCCGTTGGTGCGGAACAGCACGGCGACCTCGCTGGCGCGGACGCCGGCCGCCAGCAGCTCCTGGATCCGGCGGGCGGTGGTCTCGGCCTCCGTCGGCTCGTCCTCGTACTCGGTGTAGACGGGCTCGGGGCCGGCCTCGCGCTGGGAGATCAGTTCGAGCCGGTGCCGGGCGGCCTCGCCGCGGGCCTGGGCGAGCAGCCCGTTGGCGAGGTGGACGACCTGCGGGGTGGAGCGGTAGTCGCGGACCAGCTTGACGACCGTCGCCTCGGGGTGGCGGCTGCGGAAGTTCAGCAGGTAGTCGGGGGTGGCCCCGGTGAAGGAGTAGATGGTCTGGCTGGCGTCGCCGACCACGCAGAGGCTGGCGCCGCCACCGGGGCCGGTCCACTGGTCGAGCAGCCGCTGCTGGAGCGGCGAGACGTCCTGGTACTCGTCGACGGTGAAGTGCCGGTACTGGGCGCGGACCTGGTCGGCGATGTCCGGCCGGTCCTCCAGGATCGCGGCGGTCAGCAGCAGGACGTCCTCGAAGTCGATGACCCCGCGGCGGCTCTTGGTCTCCTCGTAGACGCGGTAGACCTGGGCGGTCTCGGCCGGGTCGCGCGGGGCCTCGCGGCCGGACTTCAGGACGGCGGCCGGGTAGTCGTCGGGGCCGATCTGGGTGACCTTGGCCCACTCGATCTCGGCGGTGAGGTCGCGCAGCTCGGTGCGCTGGACCCGCAGCCCGCAGCGCGCGGCGGACTCGGCGACCAGCTGGACCTTGCGCTCCACCAGCTGCGGCACCGGCCCGCCGACGGCGCGCGGCCAGAAGTACTGGAGCTGGCGCAGTGCGGCGGAGTGGAAGGTCCGGGCCTGGACGCCCTCGGCGCCGAGCTGGCGCAGCCGACCGCGCATCTCGCCGGCGGCCCGGGCGGTGAAGGTGACGGCGAGGACCTGGGCGGGCTGGTAGACGCCGCTGCGCACGCCGTAGGCGATCCGGTGGGTGATGGCGCGCGTCTTGCCCGTGCCGGCGCCGGCGAGGACGCAGACGGGCCCGTGCAGGGCGGTGGCGACGGCCCGCTGCTCGGGGTCGAGCCCGGCGAGCACCGCGTCGGGGCCCGAAGCGGCGTGGTGGCTGTCGAACGGGCTGCCGCTCAAGAGGTCTTCCTGCATGCGTTCCATCTTCTCAGCCCGGTGCGACAACCCGGACGGGGTTGTCCACAGGCACGGTGTGATCGCAGGATGATCGCTGCGCGGCCGGGCGCGCGGGGTCGCCCTCGCGCCGGGCGGCCGCGGAATGACCGACGAACGGCGTGCGTTCTCCCCCGAGA
Organism: Kitasatospora sp. NPDC056181; assembly: GCF_042266225.1. Taxonomy (NCBI): domain Bacteria; kingdom Bacillati; phylum Actinomycetota; class Actinomycetes; order Kitasatosporales; family Streptomycetaceae; genus Kitasatospora; species Kitasatospora sp. NPDC056181. The sequence goes on along the minus strand of NZ_JBHJUK010000002.1, from coordinate 7,301 downwards.
CCGCACACCCCCTTCCCGAAGGAGCCCCCTCGATGTCCGGCAGCGTCACGATGTACAGCACGACCTGGTGCGGCTACTGCAACCGGCTCAAGAGCCAGCTGGACCGTGAGGGCATCGGCTACACCGAGATCAACATCGAGGAGGACCCGGCGTCGGCATCCTTCGTCGAGTCCGTCAACAACGGCAACCAGACGGTGCCGACGGTGCTGGTGAAGCCGGCGGGCGGCGGCGAGCAGGTCGTGATGACCAACCCGAGCCTGATGCAGGTCAAGAAGGCCCTGGCGGCCTGACCCGCGGCGCACGCCCGGCCCCCGGCGACCGCCCGGGCCCCGCACCGGGGCCCGGGCCGGCGCGTCACTGCGCGTCGGCCCGGGCCGGGTCGACGGGTGCGGCGGGGGCGGGCAGCAGCGCCCGGGCGGTGAGGTCCCCGACGCCGTAGACCAGCCGGCTGCGGTCGGCGGAGTAGCGGGTCTCGATGACCCGGACCGGCCCGCGCCGGTCGTACGTCACCCGGGTCTGGACCACCAGCGGCACCCCGGGGCCGCCCTGGAACCACTGCGCCTCCTCGGGGCCGGGCATCCGGGCCACCAGGTGGTCGACGGCGCCGATCTCGGTGCGGCCGAGCGCGGCCAGCACCGCCTCGTCGCCGCCGTCGATCGGGTCGGGCTCCATCAGCGGGGTGCCCGCGGCGAGGCCGGCCCGGTAGTGGCTCTCCTCGATCGAGTAGGGCTCGCGGTCCAGCAGCCGCAGCTGGCGGCGGACCACGATGGCCTCGCCGGGCCGAAGCCCGAGCCGCTCGGCGATGTCGACCCTGGCCCGGACGATCATCATCTCGAAGTCGGTGGCGAGCTCCCGGCCGGCCTCGGCGGCCTCTCCGAGGTAGACGGCGGTGGGCACGGCCAGGCAGTCCCGCGTCCCGGTCTGCGGGTCGCGCGGCAGGGGCCGCAGGGTGGGGCCGTAGGCACGGTGGTCCAGGACGGGGTGCTCCCGGAGGTAGGTGCCCTTGCCCTGGAGGCGGACCAGCCGGCCCTCGTTGACCAGGACGTCGACGGCCAGCCGGACGGTGTTGCGGGCGACTCCGTACTGGCGTTCCAGCTCGCTCTCGACCGGCAGCGCGGCCTGGGCGGTGAACTCGCCCTCGGCGATCCGGCGGCGCAGATCGGCGGCGAGTCGCTGGTACTTGGGGGATTGGGCGGTGCCCCGTGGGATTGTCACCCGAGTGAATGTAGCGAGGGCGGTGACACCGTTTCAGCCGATTCGGGCAATGTCGGCCAGGATCGGCGGCGGCCGTCCCGAGGAGACCGTCGGCAAGCGCGCCCGGACGGTCTCAGGCGCTTCCGGACAAGGCCCCTCCGGATACGAACACAAGAGCGCCCGACCTGCGGGAAATCGGCTCTGGTCACCCGTTCGGCCGATCGATGCCTCCGGAAAGCGGCAGTGAACGACGGCACGAAAGGGAAATAGGGGGCGCGCGGCAATATGCCACACGCCCCCTATTTGACGGAATTACCAGCGCGCCGCCGACGGCAGCGGACCGCCGTACCAGAGTTCGACCAGGTGACGTGCGATCGAAATCCCGGACGGCGGCAGGATCTCGCCCGCCGCCATCCCGGCCTTCAGCTCCTCCCGGGAGAACCAGCGGGCCTCCGCCAGCTCCTCGCCGTCCACCGTGATCGCCGTGCCGTCCGGGTGCGCCTTGCCCATGAAGCCGAGCATCAGGCTGGACGGGAACGGCCACGGCTGGCTGGCCACGTAGGAGACCTCGGCGACCCGCACCCCGGCCTCCTCGAAGACCTCGCGGACCACCGCCTGCTCGATCGACTCCCCCGGCTCGACGAAACCGGCCAGGGTCGACCAGCGGCCCTCCGGCCAGAGCGCCTGGCGCCCGAGCAGGCAGCGGTCCTGCTCGTCGGTGATCATCATGATCACCGCCGGGTCGGTGCGCGGGTAGTGCTCGGCCGCACAGGAGGTGCAGCGCCGCACGTGGCCGGCGCCGGCCTTCTCGGTCGGGTGCCCGCAGCGCGAGCAGAAGCTGTGCAGCCGGTGCCAGTGCTCCAGCGCGACGGCGTGCACCAGCAGCCCGGCCTCCCGGTCGGAGAGCAGTCCGCCGACCTCGCGCAGCCCGGCCGGGCGGGCGTCCCCGTCCAGCCGCCCGGGCAGGCTCTCGCCGGCCAGCGCGAAGTACGAGACGCCGTCCTCGTCGGTGCCGAGGAAGTAGCGGTCCCCGGTCTGCGGCGCCTCGAACGAGGGCAGCAGGACGAGCTCGGTGCCGCTCCCGGTGTCCACCACGAACGCCTCGCCGCCGGCGATCGGCAGCACCTGGGTGGTCGGGTGGCTCCAGGCGGCCGCCAGCCAGGGCTCGTCGAACCGGTGCTGGGCCGCCCGGTCCACCCCGGCCCGGGCCAGTGCCAGGCTGCTCGGGCGTTCGGTCTCAGGCACGGTGCTCACTTCGTTCCATCCCCACGTGATGAGTCGTCTGGATCGGTGGTCTGCCCGCCGGGACGGGCGGCGGCGTCCTCAGGCACCTTCGCCGGCACCCCGGCCGGCGCCGTCGCCGCCCGGTCGCCAGTTCTCGGCCAGGTCGGCCCAGAGGTAGGCGGCCGTCTCCACGCCCTTGGCCAGCAGGTCCAGCTCGACCTTCTCGTTGACCGAGTGCCAGCCGTCCGAGGGCACCGAGATGCCGAGGAACAGCACCGGCGCGCCGAGCACGTCCTGCAGGTCGGCGGCCGGGCCGGAACCACCCTCCCGGGTGAAGAGGATCTTCTGCTCGAACGCCCGCCCCATCGCCCGGACGGTGGACTGCAGCGCCGGGTGGTCCAGCGGGGTCAGGCAGGGCCGGGTCGCACCGGGGAACACCAGCTCGTACCGGATGCCCTCGGGCACCCGCGCGGCGACCCACTCCCGGACGGCCTCCCGCACCTTCTCCACCTCCTGGCCGGCGACCAGCCGGAAGGAGAGCTTGAGGTGCGCCGAGGACGGCACGATGGTCTTGCCGCCGGGGCCGGTGTAACCGCCCCAGATGCCGTTGACCTCGGCGGTCGGCCGGGCCCAGATCCGCTCCAGGGTGGAGTAGCCGGCCTCCCCCTGGGTCCCGTACGACTTGGCGACCCTCAGCCACTGCGCCTCGTCGAAGGGCAGCTCGGCGAAGAGCTCGCGCTCACGCTCGGTCAGCTCGATCACGCCGTCGTAGAAGCCCGGGACCGCCACCCGGCGGTCGTCGTCGTGCAGCCCGGCGGCCAGAGCGGCCGCGACCGCCGCCGGGTTGGGGACCGCTCCGCCGAAGGACCCGGAGTGGATGTCGGTGTCCGGGCCGTACAGGTCGATCTGGGCGTCGGCCAGGCCGCGCATGCCGGTGCAGACGGTCGGCGTGGTCTCCGACCACATGCCGGTGTCCGAGATGATCACCACGTCGGCGGCCAGCCGCCCGGCCTCCCGGCGGACCAGGTCGGCGAAGTGCGGCGAGCCGGACTCCTCCTCGCCCTCGATCAGCAGCTTGAGGTTGACGGCCGGCGCGGTCCGCCCGGTGGCGGCCAGGTGGGCGCGGACGCCGAGGGTGTGGAAGAACACCTGGCCCTTGTCGTCGGCGGCGCCGCGGGCGAACAGCTGCTTGCCGACCACGGTCGGCTCGAACGGCTCGGTGGCCCAGCCGTCCTCCTTGGCGGCGGGCTGCACGTCGTGGTGGCCGTAGACCAGCACGGTCGGTGCGGACGAGTCCCCGGACGGCCACTCGGCGAACACCGCCGGCAGGCCGTCCGTCTCCCAGACCTCCGCCACCGGGAAGCCGGTGTCGCGCAGCTTCGCGACCAGCCACTCGGCGGAGCGGCGCACGTCGCCGGCCCGGCCGGGGTCGGCGGAGACCGAGGGGATGGCGAGCCAGTCGGAGAGATCGGCCAGGAAGGAGGCCTGGTGCTGGTCGATGAAGGAGCGGACGACGCTGTCCGGGGTTCTCGTCATACGGACGACTTTAGTTCGCCCATGCGGGTGCCTGCCCCGGCCGTCCGGCCACCGGTCGCCGGTTGACCTGTAACCTCCGTCACCCCCGGCCGCCGGTGCGAGGCGGTCGGGGGTGACGGGGAGGGCGACGGTCAGCGCGGCGACGCAGTGCCCGCCGTCAGCCGGAGCGGCGCAGCAGCGAGATCCGCGAGCGGGTGAGCAGCGCGGCCAGCGCCACCGCGAGCAGCGGCAGGACGACCACGGTCACCCCGACGTTGAGCCACGGGAAGACGATGATGCTGCGGTCGGCCACCTCCTCGGCGCTCATCCCCTGGTAGACGACCGCGACGCCCTCCACCTTGCGCAGGGCCACCGCCGGGACCACTCCGGTCACGACGCCGAGCAGGGTGCCCATCACCGCGATCACCCCGCACTGGAAGCCGGACAGGGTGCGGCGGATGCGCGGTGCGGCGCCGACCGCCGCGAGGGTGGTCAGGTCGCGCTGCGAGTCGGCGGCGGCGAGGCCGGTGGCGATGCCGGCCGCACCGAGCGCGACCAGGGCGGCGAAGCCGGTGAGACCGAGGCTGACCAGGGTCCCCACCGGCTGGAATCCGCGTTCGACGTTGAACTGGATGCCGTCGGTGAGCTTGGCCAGCGCGGCGTTCGCCTTCTGCTCCGAACTGTCGGACGGCGCCTCCCCGGGCAGCCAGACCGAGCCGGAGTCCCTGGTGGTCAGGCCGAGCCGGTGGGCGGTGTCCGGGCTCATGACGGCCTGGCCGCCGCCGGTCGCGATCCCGGCGGTGACGAGGACGGCGTCGACGGTGATCTCGTGGCTGGGCGGCGAGTAGGAGTCACCCGGCTTCAGCCCGACGGGCTCCATCTCCACCAGGTTCAGCGTGAGCTTGCCGTCCTTGACGTACTTGCCGTCGAAGACGACGGCCTTGCCCGCGGCCAGCGCCTGGCCGGCGGCGGGGTCGGTCACGCCGTACAGGTTGTGCAGCAGGGTGGTGTCCCCGGCCAGAACGCCGCCGAAGGAGTTGCCCCGGTAGAGGAGCCGTTCCTTGCAGCGCTCGTCCTCCTTGCGGATCCGGTTGGCCTCCGCCTCGGGGATCGCCGAGGGGGCGCCGTCGTTCAGCGGGCAGCGCCGCTCCTTGGGCATCACGGAGTTGACGTAGCCGCAGTCGGTGCGGACGACGCTGCAGTCGTTCTTGTAGCCGACCCGCTGCACGTCGGCCCGGGTGCCGAGCCCAGGGATGTTGGTCTCCACGGCGGCGCGCATCTGGGGCAGCAGCTTGCCGTCGGCGCCCGCGCCCCAGCCGCTGCTGATGGAGACGGCGTTGGCCGGGGCGGCGGCGACGTACTCGCGGCGCTGCTGTTCGTCGCTGCTGGCGTTGTAGATGCCGACGGCGACGGAGCCGGCGACGGCGGCCATGACGGCGGCGACGGCGGGGGCGGTGCGCCCGCGGTGGCGGACGGAGTCGCGCAGGGCGAGGCGGGGGCCGAGCGGCAGCCAGCGGCCGATCCGGCCGAACAGGCCGACCAGGTAGGGCGTCAGGGCGACCATGCCGAGCTCGGCGATCACCGAGCCGCCGAGGACGGACATGCTGCGGTTGCCGAAGCCGCTGGTCGCGGCGAGCAGGGCGATCGCGGCGCCGCCGGCCAGCATCAGCAGGCCGAGCACGGCGAGCTTGCGGCTCGGCGGCTTGAGCGAGTCGCGGCCGGTGAGCGCGGAGACGACGTCCTGCCGGGAGGCCTGGACGGCCGGCACGACGGCCGCGAGCAGCCCGGTGACCAGGCCGATGGCGAGGACGCCGAGCAGGTCGAGCGGTTGCAGGTCGAAGTGGCCGAACCGCGCCCCCGCGTACTCCTCGGTCCTGGTGCGCAGCAGCGCGACCAGGCCGACGCCGACGGCCAGGCCCACGGTGGCGCCGGTGACGCCGAGGACGATGCCGCCGCCGAGGACGACCGCGCGGATGTTGGCGCGGTCACCGCCGCCCGCGGCGAGCAGGCCGAGCTGCCGCCGGGAGCGCCTGGCCCCGACGGCGAAGGCGGGGCCCGCGAGGAGCACGATCTCCAGCAGCGCCATGCCCACGACGGTGGCGAGGATGACGACGGAGGTCTTGTCGAGGTAGTTGGTTCGGCCGCCGCTCTGGTCCTGGTGGGCGTAGAACGGCACCTCGGAGCGGGGCGGCGGGTCGAGCACGACGGTGCGGGAGGCGACGGTGAAGCCGTACTTGTTGAACTCCATCACCTTGGGCCAGTCGATGACGGCCCCGGCGGGGAGCTTGACCAGCCATCGGTTGGTCTCGCCGGCGGCAGGGGCCCCGCCCTTGCCCTGGTCGGGACCGGCCAGCCTCTCCAGCGGGCCGACCAGGGTCCCGGGGCGGGCGATCAGCCCGGTGGTGTTCAGCTCGGCGGGGTACTCGGCGACGGCGGTGATGGTGAAGGGCGTGCCCTCCAGGCCGCGCACGGTGGTGCGGTCGCCGAGCTTGAGGCCGGAGCGGTCGAGGAAGTCCCGGGTGACGGCGGTTTCGTTGCCGGCGCTCGGGGCGCGGCCGTCGACGACGTTGATCCGGCCCTTCCAGACCGGGTCGGTGAGGTCCGCCTCGACGGTCTGCACGTTGAGCAGGCCCTCGCGGGTGCTGGTGGGGACGTAGGGGCCCTGGTTCACCGGGACGAGCGTGGCGCCGGGCGGCAGCAGCTGCCCGGTGAGCTCGGCGGTGCCGGTGTCGAGGCTGCGGCGCTGCTCGGGGGTGTACTGGGGTTGGCCGTTCTCCAGCTTGGTGTCGCTCGCGCTGTCGATGCTGAAGTCCTCGGCCGGGTCCGGCGCCTGCAGGACGACCGAGCCGCGTTCGAGCAGGTGGACCTCGGCGTCGGCCTGGCCCATGGTGCGGACGACCCGCTCGCCCGGGTCGAGTTCGGCGCTGCGGAAGACGACGTCGGCGCCGGTGACGCCGAGGACGGGAAGCGCGACCATGGCGACGACGAGGGCGCTGCGGCCCTTGGCGCGCAGGGCGTCGCGGCGGGCGATGCGCAGGGCGACCCGCCAGGCGCTGAGCCTCACTCGTTCACCGGACCCATCGCGTTGGTGGCCGCGGAGACGAGCAGGCTGCCCGCGTCCTGGCTGACGCTCTCGTCGACCATCCGGCCGTCGCGCAGGAAGACGACGCGGTCGGCCCAGGCGGCGTGGCGGGGTTCGTGGGTGACCATCATGGCGGCGGCGCCGGCGTCGCAGCGGGCGCGCAGGACGGCGAGGACGGCCTCGCCGGTGGTGGAGTCGAGGGCGCCGGTGGGTTCGTCGGCGAGGACGAGGCGGCGGTCGCCGATCAGGGCGCGGGCGATGGCGACGCGCTGCTGCTGGCCGCCGG